>NZ_RZNF01000005.1 GCF_003992725.1 Rhodomicrobium lacus
CGCCATACTCATCGCCGCAACCGTCATCTTCTGGTTACCTCAACAATGAGTCCTGAGCCTAGTTATTTTGGCATAACTAATTGATTCATAAGGCGTTTTCCCGTAAATATCGTATTCTGGTAATTATCGTGACAGGTCGGGCCTCCGAGGGGTCCGAGGGGTCCGAGGGGTCCGAGGGGTCCGAGGGGTCCGAGGGGTCCGAGGGGTCCGATGGGTCCGATGGGTCCGATGGGTCCGATGGGTCCGATGGGTCCGATGGGCTTCTACGATGAATTTCAGGGGGTGACAGAGGGTGTGGACGATAGTTACGATAATATATATAAAATAATATATTTTTTCTTATAAATCAAGCTTCTAAGCTCAAAACAACTATCGTAAAAACTAGCGTAAACTGAGGTAAACTCCCATCACGCGTTCGCACACTCGAAATATCGCGATTTAGCCCGTTCGCACACTCGAACATCGAAGTGCTGCCCGAGGAATATTTAAAATTTTAATCGAAAACGCTCGAATACCGGGCTCGGTGCGCGCGCTCGGTCGACCCATTCGACGGGAAGGACCCGGAGCAGCCCGCTTCGACCTGCCACGGCCCAACCCGTCCCCGCGTGTCCAACGGCTCCATGGCTGCACCTATCCCGATGCATCCCCATAGACACGGCGACGTTTCAGCCCGTCCCATGAGACGCCATGAGACACGGCTGATGGCATGGACAGCAATGGACGCTGATCGGTACACCCACGAGGCGCAGCACAACGGCACGGGTCAAGCCGCATTTCGCACAGCATGGCGTAAAGGGCTGCCGCGTCGCGTTCCTTCCGGTTTCTTTGAGGCGCCCTCTACGCAAGGAGTGCCGATGAAGCGAGCGGCGCCAACAGCCACATCGCGTCGAGCTTGCAAACGGGTGGCGCGTGCGAGGTCAGGGGCACCCGAGATGGGCGCGTTGAACGATGATCCCTGTGTCGCTCGCGTCGGTCCACACCGATCTGCGGCGCTGCTTTCCAGGCCCGGCTCGGATAGCGGCAGCGAACCGCACTGCTGCCATCTAGACGCTGATCGAGACAGCCAAGCGGAATACCGTCGATCTCCGCGCCTAGCTCGCCGGACGCATCGCTGACCTACTGTCAAGGAATGAAAGCCGGTCGCATTCGCAAACTGCCTGAACGCCTGTTCCCTCGGGCTGTGACGGTGCACAAGCTCTGACGCTCTGTATACCACGAACACAGAACGTCGCGACGTTGGATAGAGGTCGCGGTATCGTGGCCCACTCAGTTGATTGGTTGTGGAAAGGTCGAATTATACATACGGCAGGAACACAGCTTCTGGCATCATTGTGCTTACTTTAACAATATCGAAGCGATATGTATTTTGCGCATTCTTCAAAAGATGACGGCAAGGGCGACTGGCAGCCTCTTGCTGAGCATTTGTCGGAAGTTGCGGCGCTTGCCGCGCAATTCGGTGCCCCCTGGAGAGGAGATCGAGCGGCTAGGGTTGCCGGGCTTTTGCACGATCTCGGTAAATACCATCCCGATTTCCAACGCCGTCTTGAGGGAAGCTGCATCCGTGTCGATCATTCGATAGCAGGGGCGGCGCTGATACTTGATCTCGCCGGCCCACGCGATCGGGGGATGGCTGAACTGATCGCTTACGCCGTGGCAGGCCATCACGCGGGTTTGCCCGACAGGATAGGCGATAACTCCTCCCTGAAGCAGCGGCTGCTGGACGCCGATCCAAGCTGCCTCGATCCGGTCTGGCGTACCGAACTGGCTTTGAATGTCCGCGATCTCGCACCTACTGTATCTTACCAGAGAAAGGAAGCCGCAGAGTTCGGGCTGTCGTTTCTCGGACGTATGATTTTCTCGTGTCTGGTTGACGCTGACTTCAAGAACACAGAGGCGTATTACAATCGGATCGAGGGGCGGACGGCTGATCGCGATTGGCCGACGCTGCGCGATGTTCTGGCCGCGCTGAGCGAGCGCCTCGACAGCGAACTTGTGCAAAAGGCAGCGCTTGGAAGCGACACGCCCGTCAACCGGCTGCGCCAGCGGGTGCTCACGAATGTGCGCGGCGAGGCGAACGAAGCGCCTGGCCTTTTCACGCTGACGGTGCCTACAGGCGGCGGCAAGACGCTGACCTCGCTCGCCTTCGCGCTCGACCATGCCCGCGCCCATGCCATGCGGCGCATCATTTACGCCATACCCTTCACTTCTGTCATCGACCAGACCGCGGGTATTTTCCGCGATCTCTTCGGCGATGACATAGTGCTTGAGCACCATTCCGCCATCGACGAGGAGAAAGTCCGAAACCTCTCCAGCCGGGACAAGCTTCACCTCGCCATGGAAGACTGGGCCGCCCCCGTGGTCGTTACCACGACGGTGCAGTTATTCGAAAGCCTGTTCTCCGCGCGCCCGTCGCGCTGCCGCAAGCTGCACAACATCGCGGAGTCGGTGATCGTACTGGATGAGGCGCAGACGCTGCCGCGTCACCTGTTGCTTCCGATCATGCGGGCGATTGAGGAACTGGCGGCTAATTACGGGTGCACCGTCGTTCTTTGCACGGCGACGCAGCCTGCACTGGGCGCGCGCAAGGGGTTCCCCGGCCTGCCGCTGGACGGCCGCGAACTTGCGCCGGACCCGGCTGGCCTTGCGCGCGAACTCAGGCGAACGCGGCTCGACTTCGCCGGACCGATGGACAACGTCGCGCTGGTGGATGCAATGAGCCTCGAGCGACAGGCGCTCGTCATCGTCAACAGCCGCGCCCATGCGCTCGACCTCTATCGCGATGCGCATGCTGCCGGGCTCGAAGGCGTTTTGCACCTTACAACACGGCAATATGCGGTGCATCGCCGGGAGATTCTGGACGATGTGCGCGCGCGACTGGAGAACGACCGCCCGTGCCGGCTGATCGCCACATCGCTGGTAGAAGCCGGGGTCGACGTCGACTTCCCCCGCGTCTTTCGCGCCGAGGCGGGGCTGGACCAAATCGCGCAGGCTGCGGGTCGCTGCAACCGTGAAGGCCGCCGCGATCCAGATGCCAGCGTCGTCACTGTGTTCGAGGCGGTCGGGGATTTGGTGCCGAGCGAGATCAAGGGGCTCATCGGCGATTTCTCGCGCATTAGAGACAAGCACGCCGACTTGTTCTCACCCGCTGCAATTCAGGATTATTTCGAGGAGGTTTTCTGGCGCGTGGGCGACGGGCTCGACGGCAAGAAGCTTCTCAGAGAGTTCAAGATCGATCCTAACGGAACGTATTTCCAGTATCGCACCGTCGGCGAGAAGTTTCGCGTGATCGAAAGCGGTCTCTTGCCGGTGATCGTGCCGGGCGACGAGGCTGCCCAAAGGGCAGTCGCCGATCTCGGCAATGCAGCAATTCCCTCGGGCAAGCTCGCCCGCCAGTTGCAGGGCTACATCGTGCAGGTGCCGCCTAAGGCGCGCGCGCTCCTGATGGCGAACGGTCATGTGACTCTCATGGCGGAGGACATTCGCGGCGACCAGTTCGCAGTGCTTCAAGCGCCGCATCTCTACACGAAGGAAACGGGGCTGATCTGGGAGGATGGCAGTCTTCTCGGAGATGACCAGACGTTCATCTAGGGGAGGCGAGCCCAAATGCTCTACGGTATCCGACTATTAGTATCCGGCGAACGTGCCTGCTTTACGCGCCCCGAGATGAAGGTAGAGCGCGTCTCCTATGATGTGATGACTCCGTCTTCTGCGCGCGGCATCCTCGAAGCCATTCACTGGAAGCCCGCAATCCGCTGGATCGTCGACGAGATCCACGTGCTGAAGCCGATCCGCTTTCAGTCGATCCGGCGCAACGAGGTGGGCCACAAGGCGCCAGCTGGCAAGATCAAACAGGCGATGAACCGGGGCGATCTGGGCGACTTGCAGATCGTGGTGGACGAGGATCGCCAGCAGCGCGCCGCAACCATGCTGGTCGACGTCGCCTATGTGATCGCCGCGCATTTCGAACTGACCGGGCGCGCTGGCCCCGACGACAATGAGGGCAAGCACCTCGACATCTTCAACCGCCGGGCAGAGCGCGGTCAGTGCTTCCATCAACCCTGTCTCGGCACGCGCGAATTCGACGCCCGCTTCGAGCTTCTGCCGCCCGACATGCCGCCGCCCATGGCCGCCTCGGAACATCGTACTTCCGCGCTTGGTTTCGGCGCCACGCCGCGCGACCTCGGCTTCATGCTGTTCGACATCGACCACGCCGCCCACGGTCGCCCGTCGCTGTTCTTCCGCGCCGAGCTTCGGGACGGTGTGATGAAGGTGCCGCATCCGAACGCGCCGGAGGTGCGCCGATGAGCATTCTCGCCTCGCTTGCAAACGCTTACGAGCGGCTGCCCGACGCGCCGCCTTTCGGGTTTTCGTCCGAGAAGATCGCCTTTCTTATCCCGCTCAATGAGGACGGCTCGGTGGCCTGCCCGCCGGTCGACCTCCGCCAAAACGACAAAAAGCGGACGCCGCGCACAGTCGCAGTTCCGGCCTCCTTCAAACGCCCGGGGATCACTCCCCGTTCGTTTTTCCTTTGGGACAATACCGCCTATGCGTTGGGAGTGAGCGGTGACGGGGGAAAGGATGCAGCGCCCCGACATAAAGCCTTTCGCGACTACCATCTCGAATCGCTGCGGGATGCGGCTGATCCAGGATTGCGGGCCTTTATCAGCTTCCTGAAGACGTGGTCCCCCCGCCGGTTCGAAGATTTCGGCTGGCCTGAGGAGATGAAGGACCAGAATGTGGTCTTCTGTCTTGAAGCCGATCGCAGGGCTAACATCTGGTTGCATGATCGCCCCGCCGCAAAGGCCTTGTGGTCGCGGCTTTCAGCAGAGGGTGAAAGAACAGAAGCAATTTGCCTCGTCACCGGTATAAATGCGCCGGTTGCTCGCCTGCATCCTGCGATCAAAGGTGTTTGGGGAGCCCAGACGGCGGGCGCCTCCATCGTTTCTTTCAATCTAGACGCATTTACCTCTTACGGCCACGAGCAAGGCGACAACGCCCCGGTGTCCGAAGCGGCGACCTTCGCCTACACGACCGCGCTGAACCGCTTCCTTGAAAAAGACAGCGGCCACCGCATCCAGATCGGCGATGCGTCCGTCGTGTTCTGGGCCGACGCGTCCGACGCGAACAAGGCCGTCGCCGCCGAAAACATCTTCGCCGGTCTCTGGGATGACGGCGACGACGGTTCGCTGGTCGTCGACGAGGGAATGCAGGCGCAGATCGTCGGCGCAAGGCTGAAGCAAATTCGCGATGGCGAGCCGCTTGCGTCGGTCGCTCCCGAACTGGCCGAAGGCGTTCGCTTTTACGTCCTCGCCCTCGCGCCAAACGCTGCCCGCCTCTCCATCCGCTTCTATTTCGAGGATGATTTCGGCGCCATCGCCGCGAATTATCAGCGCTTCCTCGCCGACATGCGGATCGAACCGCCGCCCCGCGACGGCCAGCCAGCGCTCTGGAAATATCTCGCTGAAACCGCCGTGCTCAAGAAGCGCGAGAACGTGCCGCCCAATCTCGCCGGCGAATGGATGCGCGCGATCCTCGGCGGCACCCGCTATCCGCAGACGCTGCTCGCGACCGTGCTGATGCGCCTTCGCGCCGACGAGGATGTCAATGCGCTAAGGGTTGCGATCCTGAAGGCGCTCCTCATTCGCAATAACAACAGGAAGGATACGCCCGTGGCCCTGAAGCCCGATTATCCAAGCAAAGGCTATCAGCTTGGCCGCCTGTTCGCCGTTTACGAGCGCATACAGTCGGACGCGCTGGGCGGCAAGGTCAACGCGACTATTACTGATAAATATTATGGCGCTGCGTCTGCGCAGCCGCGCAAGGTATTTGGCCTATTGGAGAGCAACTCTAAGCATCACCTAGCCAAGATACGTAAACAGTCGCCGGGCAGGCGAGTGCAACTCGAAAAATTGCTGGCTGAGATCATGGGACAGATGTCGCCGGATCAGGACCCTTATCCGGTTGCGTTCAATGCTGAAGATCAGGCCTTGTTCGGCCTTGGCTACTACCACCAGCGCAACGAATTCTTCAAATCCACCAAGAACGGTACGCCCGTCGAGGAGACCGCCCAATGACCGCCATCGCCAATCGCTACGATTTCGTCCTGCTGTTCGATGTTACCCGCGGCAATCCCAATGGCGACCCCGACGCGGGGAATATGCCGCGCATCGACCCGGAGACCAATTTCGGTCTCGTCTCCGACGTCAGCCTGAAGCGCAAGATCCGCAACTATGTCGAACTTGCCCATCGCGGCGAGGAGGGGCGACACATCTACGTGCAGGAAAGCTCGATCTTGAACGAGCAGCACCGCAAAGCCTACAAGGCGGTTGCTCCGTACAAGGACGACCCGAAGACCGACAAGGCCGCCAAGCTCAATCCCAGGACCGACGATGAGGCGCACGCGCTCACCGCGTGGATGTGCGCCAACTTCTTCGATGTCCGGACCTTCGGCGCCGTCATGTCCACCGGCATCAACTGCGGGCAGGTGCGCGGCCCCGTGCAAATCGCCTTCGCCCAGTCCATCGAGCCGATCATCGCGCAGGAAATTTCCATCACGCGCATGGCCGCCACGAACGAAGCTGAAAAGAAGCAGAAGGCCGAGGGCGACGACAGCGTCGACCGCACCGACAACCGCACCATGGGGCGCAAGCATATCGTGCCCTACGGTCTTTATCGTGCCCATGGCTTCATTTCGGCGAAGCTTGCCGAGCGGACCGGCTTCGGCGAGGACGATCTCGAACTGCTGTTCACCGCGCTCGCCGAAATGTTCGAACATGACCACTCCGCAGCACGCGGAGAGATGGCGAGCCGCAAGCTGATCGTGTTCAAGCACGATACTGCGCTCGGCAAGGCATCCGCTCATGCCTTGTTCGAGCGCGTCCGCATCGGCCGCAACATCGATGGCGAGTTTCGCGACGTCGAAGATCGAAGGATCGACAATGCGCCGCCAGCCCGTAAATTCACCAACTACATCGTCGAGATCGACCGCGCCAATCTGCCGGACGGCGTCGAAATCATCGAACGGCTGTGATGGAAGATGAGGCCAGCGCGCTGATGGAAGAGCGGGAACCGATCCCGCTTTCCGCCTTGCAGCATGCGGTCTACTGTCTCCGTCAGGCGGCGCTGATCCACCTCGAACGCCTATGGGAGGAGAACCGCTTCACAGCCGAAGGCCACGTCCTGCACGTTGCCGCCGACAAGCCGGGCGGTCGGCGCGTTCGCGGCGTGCGGCGTGTGACGGCGCTCGCCATCGGCTCGCCACGCCTCGGCATCGCGGGCGTCGCCGATCTCGTCGAATTTCGCGCAGAGGGAGATCACGAGATCGCGTTTCCGGTGGAATACAAGCGCGGCAAGCCGAAGCCCCATCGCGCCGACGAGGTGCAGCTCTGCGCGCAAGCGCTTTGCCTCGAAGACATGACCGCTCAGGCAGTCCCCGCAGGCGCGCTCTTCTATGCGGAGACGAAGCGGCGAGTGGAGGTCGCCTTCGACAGCGATCTCAGGGCGCTGACCATGTCCACCATCGACGCGCTGCGGGATGTGTTTGCATCGCGCCACACCCCGTTGCCGACGCAGCAGCGCAGCCGCTGCCGCGCCTGCTCGCTCGCTGGCCTCTGCAAGCCGCAAATCGCTGGGCGCGCCGTTCGCGACTGGCGGCGTCGCACGGTCGACCGCATGCTGACGGAGCGAATTTGACATTTGAGCCTCTTTGCTCCAAGCGCTCGCTCAAGGGGCAAATTCAAAGGCGTCTTTGGAATCATAGAGTTACCAGGCGGCATTTGCTCGTGAGGGCGCTGCAGCTCGACGCAAATGTCGGAATTGGACCGCTGGCGGGAGAAAGCCGATGAAGAAGCTGCTCAACACCGTCTACATCACAACCGAGGGAGCGAGCCTTCGCAAGGATGGCAAGAACCTCGTGGCGGAGGTGGACGGCGCGGAACGGGCGCGGGTGCCCTTCCACATGCTGTCTTCCTTGGTGCTCTTCGGCGCGATTTACGTTTCGCCTGCGCTGATCGGTGCCTGCGCGGCTTCCGGCATAACCATTGTCCTTCTCGACCGAGCTGGCCGCTTTCAGGCTCGCGTTGAAGGGCCGGTGAGCGGCAATGTGCTTCTGCGCCGCGCGCAATATCGCGTCTCGGATGCGCCCACCGAGATCGTGCGCTCGCTGGTGGTCGGCAAGATCGCCAACCAGCGGGCCGTTCTGATGCGTGCCCTGCGCGATCACGGCGCGGGGTTTGCAGTCGAACGAAGAGCCGCCATCGAAAACGTTGTCGATCGGCTTGCGCATATCATCGCCCGCGCCGAGCGGAAGGACGACAGCACCGATGCCATGCGCGGCTCGGAGGGCGAGGCGGCCCACCTCTATTTCTCGGTTTTTGACGATCTGATCCTCAGTCCAGCCTCAGAACTTCGTTGGCGCGGGCGGTCGCGCAGGCCGCCGCTCGATCCCATCAACGCGCTCTTGTCGTTTCTGTACGCGCTTCTGACCCATGACTGCCGCTCTGCGGCTGAAGCCGTCGGTCTCGATCCTGCCGTCGGCTTCCTGCACCGAGACCGTCCGGGGCGGCCATCGCTTGCCCTTGACCTCATGGAAGAACTGCGGCCCGTGCTGGCCGACCGGCTGGCGCTTTCGTTGATCAACCGCCAGCAGCTTCAGGCCAGCGATTTCGTGACCGAGGATAGCGGCGCCGTCCGCATCAAGGACGACGCCCGTAAAGTTGTCCTGACCGCGTGGCAGGAGCGCAAGAAGGACGAGCGCCTGCATCCGTTCCTCGACGAGAAGGCACCGCTTGGTCTTGTGCCCTATTTGCAGGCGCAGATGCTCGCCCGGCACCTGAGAGGCGACATCGACGCTTATCCGCCCTGGTTCTGGAAATAGGAGGCGCGTTTGCTTGTGCTTGTGACCTACGACGTCAACACGATCGAAGGCGACGGCAAGGCGCGCTTGCGCGCCGTTGCGAAGGCTTGCCGCGATTTCGGTCAGCGTGTGCAGTTCTCGGTTTTCGAAATCGAGGTCGATCCTGCCCAGTGGACGCGTCTGAAGGCGCGGCTTGAAGCCATCATCGACCCAAAGCACGACAGCCTGCGCTATTATCATCTCGGGGCGAACTGGCAGCGCAAGGTCGAGCATGTCGGCGCGAAGCCTGCGGCCGACCTCGGTGGTACGCTGATCGTTTAACGAGGTATCAGCTCCGCTGGCTCAAACCGTCGCTTTACGCCTCGAAGGGCGCGAACCTGAAGCGTGTCGTCACTTCCCGGCAGTTTCGCGCCAGAGCAGCTCTTTGAAATCGTGAGCGATACTTTTCAGGCGACGGGAAAAAAGCCCTCCCATCATGTTGCGCGATCAAGGTTCGCGCTGATCGGATGCTTTCGAACGCGGTGCCAATGCGTTAAACAGGAAGCGTCGCTCCCCGCGCGGGAGCGTGGATCGAAAC
>NZ_RZNF01000006.1 GCF_003992725.1 Rhodomicrobium lacus
CTAGGCTCAGGACTCATTGTTGAGGTAACCAGAAGATGACGGTTGCGGCGATGAGTATGGCGGAAAAGAAGGTGTGGGCGCATCGGTCGTATCGTGTCGCGATGCGGCGCCAGTCTTTCAGTTTTGCAAACAGATTTTCGATCCTGTGCCGCTCCCGGTAGAGCGCCCTGTCGTAAGGGTAGGGTCGCTTGCGGCTTCTGGACGACGGGATGCAAGGCGAGATGCCCTTGTCTTCAAGGACTTGCCGGAACCATGCGCTGTCATAGCCCTTGTCGGCGATCAGCGCGCGGGCATCCGGCAGGGCGTCGAGCACCAGCGCCGCGCCCTTGTGGTCGCTCAACTGCCCCTCGGTGAGAAGCAGGACGAGCGGCCGGCCTTTTTCGTCGCAGACCGCGTGCAGCTTCGAGTTCATGCCGCCCTTCGTTCGTCCGATAAAGCGGGGTAAAGCCCCCTTTTGAGCAGGCTCGCCGCCGTGCGGTGTGCCTTGAGGTGGGTCGCGTCGATCATGATGCGCTCTGGCCTGGGTCCCTCTCCGGCAAGGCTCGCGAAGATGCGGTCGAACACACCGAGCCTGCTCCAGCGGATGAAGCGGTTGTAAAGGGTCTTGTGCGGCCCATACGCCTTCGGCGCGTCTTTCCACTGAAGGCCGTGCTTGATGACGTAAACGATGCCGCTCACCACACGGCGGTCGTCGACGCGCGGCACCCCATGCGGCAGCGGAAAAAACGGCGATATCCGCGCCATCTGGCGCTCGCTCAGCAAAAACAGTGCGCTCATCGAATCAAAACCTCTTCCTCCCGGGAAAGGCTTTGAATCACATCTTAATGGAAATTAATAGGTCCTGAGCCTAGCGGAAATTAGCTGAAACTAGCTGAAGGATAACAAAAACCCCGCCGAAGCGGGGTTGTTTTATTTCACGAGCGCGTACCACGGCTTTTTCGTACCTCGTTTCGCGGTGCGATCCGTCACCCGGATTCGACGGTCGCGGAGCAAAAGGGCGAACACCTCGTCGCGTTCCCTCGTCGACAACTTCCCGAATTTCTTTCTCCGATTATCTGCTATTTTATATTCAGGAGCGCCTTCGTCCCCGCACGTCTCAAGATATTCACAGACCGCATCGCAAGCTTTTTCTATGTCGGTCTTCCCGATGTTGCCCTCGAACAGTTTCGCCATCCGGGCCTGATAGAAGAACACGTAGTCGCGCGCCCATTCGAGATGCCTCGGCTTGATTACGTCGCAGCCATCGCTCACCGCCACGATAAGCGCCATCCTCATCGCGATCTCACGCGTTCGACCGTAGAGTTCGGCCATGCCGCATGCGTCGAGCCGATCCATCTCCCGGCTCACAGCCTGCTCCATCTCGGCAAGGATCGGCCTGCACGCCTTCGAGAAGGGGACGAGGATCGGCTCAGGCGCAAACGACGGCTCGACCGTCGCCCGCATGCCTTCGAGGTCATCATCGTCGCCTCCGATCTCCCATGCCTTCTGCCGTGCCCATCTGACGACGCGCTTCTGCGGTCTGGCTCCTTGCCGGGGTCGACTCGACTGTCGTCCGAGCGGGCTTTCGACGATCAGGAAGCGGTTGAGGAAGCCGTCGAGGATGTCTTTCTGGCCGAGGGCATCGTAGAAGCTCTGAGGTGTGGTCATGCCGAGGAGCGTCAGGGCGGGTCGCACTACCTTCGCATTGTTCTGAGCGTCAGCTTGCTCTTTCGTCATGCCGCGCGTGCTGTAGCCGTTCGTCTGCCACATCCCGTCGAGACGGCCAAACACCTCCATCAGCGCGCTTTGCGCCTCGGACTTGTTGGCGTTTCCCGCCCCGCCGCGCGCCGACGACAGGTATCGACCGAACTCGTCGGTGATGCAGATGTGTCTCGGCTTGGTCAGGAGCGTCGAGAAGACACCTGCCTCTGACGCGTCGTTCTTCGGGCCGATGAGGGCGTCGAGACCGGCCTCTGTCAGAAACTCTTCGATGACTCGCTTGGCGTGCTCCTTGCCTCCCGCCGTAGGAGCCAGATTGAGGAAGTAGAGGCTCGTGAAGTTGCTCTCGTCCGATGACCAATGTCGGCCGAGCACCACTGATCCGAAGGCGAGCGCCGCCTGTACGGCGAACTGCGGCTGCGGCTTGATCGCCGTGGCGTTGTAATAGTCGACGACCTCTTGCAGCACGCCGGGGATGCTCAGGACGTGATCGGGAACGCCCTCGCGCTTGAGTATGGTGTAGGGGTCTGCGTCTTGGTCTCTCGGCAGCGCAGGAGGGCCGTCGAGATCGTCGAACATCGACATCAGCACCTTCGCGCTCGGCGGCGCTGGCGGGCCGTCCTCGTCCTCATCGTCAAGCTCTGCGATGGTCTCGTAGAGGGCGCGGTCGTTCGCCTCGGCAACGATGGAGCGCATGGTGACGAGTTCCTCACGGTCGAACTTGAAGCCCCGCCATTGGGCGAGGTTCTTGGCGCGGTTGTAGCCGTATCCGCGCCGCGACCATTCGTCGAACAGCTCCCATGCATCCTTGATGAGGGCCTTGTCGTCGGCAAATTCGTGTTTGAGCGCCATTCCGACGCGAACCCAGCTCTCCCGGTCATCGGCCCAATCCGGTATCGCGTCGAGATAGTCGCGGGCCTCGTCGATAGTGAGGTTCAGCGGCTCGGAATTTTCATAGAAGCTGGTACTTTCGTCGCCGCCGACCAGCTCGTCGATGAGGTCGGCCGAGATTTGCGGTATTCCGCGCTTCAGATCAGGCTGAAGCACCCACCTGTAAGCCTTGCCGGTGTCGGGATGGAAGCTCGGCGGCAAGACGACCTGTTTTCCGGTGCCGAATAGCTCGATTTCCCATTCCCAATGCTCTTTGCCGTCGTCGCCGGTGAATTTGTGTTTGCTGTGGGCGAGTTTCTTGGATCGGAAGGCGTCCCCGGTCAGAAAGTAGAAATGGCGCGAAGCCCCGCCCGATCCCGACTGCACGCGCGGCAGTTCCTTCAAATCCCCGTCCGAAATCAGCTCGTCGAGGCTATCCAAAGCCTCGGATTTGGCCTCGGGAACCCGGATATCGAGGTCGATGGCGTGAAGATACAGCCCCTCAACCTTCGACGGCTTCCCGAGCCGGATTCCGATTCTGACCATCCCGATAGAGCTTCCGCAACTGGTCGAACGTGTAGACCGGAGCCTCGGACCAACCGTCATTCGCAGGTATCTTCGACTTAGGCCGTAGTAGATGGACGGCGAAACCGGCCTCGACGAGAGGTTTTACCTCCTCGATCATGCATCATACCCCGATTCTTGTTGACGATAGCGAGCCTGCGCCCGCTCAACCGAAGTTGATGTACGGGGTAAGCTTCTTGACGGTCAGCGTAGAGCCGGGAGTCAAAGGTAGAATCCGAGCCTCGATTCGGCCGTCTCGTTTCCCTCTAGCGAGCCATTTGGCCACTGGTCTCTACACGTCGTTTCGACGAACGTGTCACGTTAAACGGGTTACGTCAAGTTTTATAGGGGAGGATACGTGCTCGCGGCGATCCTGGACGCTGCTCTATAATAATCCTGCTCGATGAATGCATGTGACACGTTATAATTGACATATTGAGGCATCTCTTCTATGCGGCATCCGATGTGACAACGGAGATGACTGATGCAGGAAGGCCCAACTGAGAGGGACGATCCTCCCCACAAAGCCTTCGCCAAGCGTTTCGAAGACGTCTGCGAGAACCATCCGGCAGTTCCGGATTTTTCAAGAGGGCGCTACCGCTGGATTCGCGATGAACTCGAGGCTCGGTTCGGCATAATTGTCGGGCGAGAGACCGTTCGGAAGTGGCATACCGGGGAAACCATCCCGAGAAACGACAAGATGAAGGCGCTCGCCGAGCTTCTGTCGGTAGATTACGGGTGGCTTGCCTTCGGCATAAGACCCGAACTCGACGTCGAGAAGCGGCCCGCCCGCGTCCTCGCAGAAAGCGCCGCTGCCAATCTCATCGCAGGCTTCATCCAACTCGCCGGCGGCCATTGCGCTTTCCCCGAAGCGGATGCCCCAAACAGCTTCGTTGACGTCTACGCCATCCTCGGCAATCGACAGCGCGCGCTTGCCATATCCCTCGCGAAGCCCCAAGAGAACGGAAAGCTTCGCTTCAGCGTGACGAATGAATATGCGAAGTGTACCGTGATCGGCGTTGTTCAGACAGGCATCGGTTCAATCGACATGTACGTGATACCGCCGCAGCTCATCGAGCGTCACGGCGTCCTCAGAGGTCCATCAACCGATATTGAGGCCGAGGACAAAAAGGCGAAGGGCATTCTCGTTGGCGGTCTTATCCTGTCGAAGATCGTCGATTTCAAAAGCGATTTCGCCCGATCACTCTCAAGTTGAGGTACATTTGAAGGTACGATATGTTTTTGCAAATAAAAAAACTCTTTTAAAACATGATGTTAATGGGCTTTTCCCGTTGCGCCGAGGTCAACGGGAAAAGCCCCAAACCGCATGTCTGGCGCGGGACGCTGACCCTCGGAAATAACGCGGCGGCGTGAGACTCGCAACGAGGGGTTGAGATTCGGGATCTCTGACATGTGCCTTTCCCGCAACCACAAAAGCCCCCGTAAGGCACGGGGCTTCCGTGCCGGGAGCGGTGTGACGAGCGCGGACGATGGATCGCTCAGAGCTGGTAGCGGATCTGGTCGCCCCAGAAGCGTTCGAGCTTCACCGAAATCTGATTGAAGTGCTTGAGATCCGGCACCGAGACGCCCCCAACCTTCTCCAGCATATTCAATTGCCGTTCGAGCAGCCGGTTTACCATCTCGGAAATGGCCTTGCCCTTGTCGGTCAGCTTCACGCGCACGGAGCGCTTGTCTGTGCGGGAACGCTGGTGGTGGATGTAGCCGCTTTCCACGAGCTTCTTCAGATTATAGGATACGTTCGAGCCGAGATACAGGCCGCGAGTCTTCAGTTCGCCAGCGGTGAGTTCGACGTCGCCGATGTTGAAGAGCAGGAGGGCCTGCACGCTGTTGACGTCGGTGCGGCCGACGCGCTCGAACTCGTCCTTGATCAGGTCGAGAAGAAGACGGTGCAGCCGCTCGATCATGCGCAGCGTCACCAGATAATTGGATTTCAACGACTGGTCGTCCGGCTGGACGCGTACGAAATCGGCGATCATTGGCCAACCATCCTGAGTTGCATAAGGGCCTGCGGACAACCTAGAGGCGATCCGTAAAAATCACCTTAATTGTAGCAACTTTTACGAGAAATATTGCAAGGCAATGCAATCGGAGGGGTGCGCAACCGGTTTACTTCGAGGGTTGAATTTTAACGATGTGCCCCTTTGTCGAGGGTGCCGTCGAGAAATGCCAGTTTACGACGACGATCCGGCGTGACGGGGAAGGTGCGCTGTGCGCCTTTCCTTCGCGGATCGTTGTCGCGAGCTTCGCCTAATGCGGCGCTGGAGCGGCGGCGCGGGCCTTGCTTTTCTTTGTCGTCTCGCCTTTGACGGAGGCTGCCTTTTTCGCCTTGGGCTTTTCGTCCGTCGCGGCGGCGGCCTTTGGCGCCTTCGACGCGGCTTTCTTTGCCGAAGCGGCCTCAACTTTCGCCTCGGCCTCATTCTTCTGGGCCGCCGCCTCTTCGGCTTCTTTCGCCAGCCTCAACGCACGGAGCTTTGCCATTTTCTCAGCGCGCAGCCGAGCGGCGGCCTCGATGTCATGCCGGACAGCCTGATCGCGCTTCTGAAGGGCTGCAAAGCGATCGGCGGCTTTCGTTTTCGTGGATGAGGCCATCAGAAATGTCCTTGTTCCTTGCTTGCTCATGCAAAACCGTACCGGTCGGCGCGATCGCGGAATTTGACCGCTTGCGGCATGCGGCGTGGCTAGGACACGCATAGGGACACACGCCTCGCGCCGAGAATTCGCGGCAAGCCGGATTTTCGGGCTGCCACGTTTAACGACCTTCGTCATTTGGTGTCTCGACGCCTCATTCGCAAGCGGCGAGGGTATGTAAATTCGCAGATGACCACGCGCGCACGCCTGCCGCGAACGATCCCGCGAAGAAACAAAAGAACCTGAGGTTGTCGGCTTCCACATTTCATGCGCGGTTAACCGACATCAACTGATGACAAAATACATCGAAGACTACGCCCTGCTTGGGAACTGCAGGGGCGCGCAGGCATTTGCGTGGAAACGTTTCATAGCGCGAGGCGGGTTGACTCCAGCGCTGTACTCGCAGCCGACCTTGCGCCGCGCGGATACTGTCGACCGCCATTGTTGGCGGGACTGAAGCTTTCGAGCCGAGCGACGAGAAACGGACGCCCCAAAAAGAGGGTGCCACGCCTTGACCTGCAAGTTGACTTTCCGTTCAAAAGGCCGGATATAAGCCGCTTAGCGTTTGATACGTGACATCCGCGCGACCTAAGGCCCCCTCTCATTCGAGAAACCAAGTCCGCCGACCTTGACATTCAGGTGACGCGGCGCCGATCGGTGCGCTTACAACGATAGGGAAACCATGGTCTACGCCGTTATTCGCACGGGCGGAAAGCAATACAAGGTTGCGCCGCAGGACGTGCTTCAGATCGAGAAAATTGAAGGGGCCGCAGGCGATTCGGTGAACTTCGCTGAAGTTCTGGCGCTTGGCGGCGAAGGCGAGCCGAAGTTCGGCGCGCCGCTCGTCGATGGCGCGGCGGTCGCCGCCGAGATCGTCGAGCAGGGCAAGGGCCCCAAGGTCATCATCTTCAAGAAGCGCCGTCGCCAGAACTCGCGCCGCCGCAACGGCCACCGTCAGTTTCTGACGACCGTGCGCATCATCGACATCCTGACGGACGGCAAGGCACCCGTTAAGGCCGCCGAAGCCACGCCCACGGAAGAAGCTCCGAAAAAGGCCGCGAAGGCGAAAGCCGCTCCGGCGGAAGGCGGCGAGGAGGCTCCGAAGAAGCCCCGCGCCAAGAAAGCGGACAAGGCCGAGTGATCGCGGCGCAAGATATAGAGGCACAGGACAATGGCACATAAAAAAGCAGGCGGTTCGTCCCGTAACGGCCGCGACTCCGAAGGCCGCCGCCTCGGCGTCAAAAAGTTCGGCGGCGAGAAGGTCATCTCCGGCAACATCATCCTTCGCCAGCGCGGCACGCAGTGGCATCCGGGTGAGGGCGTCGGCCTTGGCAAGGACCACACGATTTTCGCGATCCGCGAGGGTGTCGTCGAGTTCAAGGCCAAGAGCAACGGCCGGACCTTCGTCTCCGTCGTCGACGCGGGCGAATAAGAAAGCTCTGGCGCGGAACACGGCAAAGCCGATAGTTTCGCGCCAAAGGGCTTCATTCAAATAACGCGGTCGGCGGCTCGTGCCGCCTGTCGCACCCTGACCCGGCTACGCCGAGCGCGAGAACCCTGCGCCGAGGCGTCCGCCCGAGGAAAGAAACCTTGCGCCGCCGCGGCGCTTTCCGCTCCGGCGAGCAAGCCGCATTTGTGAGGGGCGGACGAGATGAGCAATCGGTTACCGTTGATCCGGACTGCCGGCGAGTTGCGAAAGACCGTTGCGGGCTGGCGCAAGCGGGGCGAGAAGGTTGCGCTCGTGCCCACCATGGGGGCCCTGCACGAGGGACACCTGTCGCTTATCAGGCTCGCCAAGAAGCTCGCGGATCGCGTGGTGGTTTCCGTCTTCGTCAATCCGACGCAATTCGCGCCTCACGAAGACTACAATTCCTATCCGCGCACCGAAGAGCAGGACTGGCACAAGCTCGCAGCCGGCGGTGCGGACGCGATGTATGCGCCGAACGTGCATGAAATATATCCCCCGGATTTCGCGACACGCGTCGAGGTGGCAGGTGTCACGCAGACGCTCGAAGGCATCTCGCGGCCGCATTTCTTCTCGGGCGTGACGACGATCGTCGCGAAGCTCTTCCTCCAATGCCTGCCCGACGTGGCCGTTTTCGGCGAGAAGGACTACCAGCAGCTTCTCGTCATCAAGCGCATGGTGAAGGATCTGAATTTTCCCATCGTCATCGTGCCTGGCCCGATCCTGCGCGAGCCGGACGGTCTCGCCATGTCGTCGCGCAATGTCTATCTCGATGCGCGCGAGCGCGGGCTGGCTCCGCAGCTTCACGCCGTCCTCGCGGACATGGCATCCGATCTCGTCGCCGAGCGTGAGGTGGAAGAGACGCTGGCGCAGGGGCAGGCGCGGCTCGAAGGTGCCGGTTTCCGTGTCGACTATCTCGAAATTCGCGATGCCGAGACGCTGCTTCCGCTGGAAGGCGTGGTGCGTCAGCCTGCGCGCGTGCTCGCCGCCATCTATCTCGGCCGAGTTCGCCTCATCGACAATGTCGCCGTCATTCCCGAATGATGCGGCCGATCCGATGCGGCTTCATGCAAGACTTCGTTCATCTGTCGTGAAAGATCGAAGCTGGCGCTGCGGGCAAGCTTGCGCGTCGGAAATGCAGCACTCCGGGGGCGCCCGCCCCGATTGAGGGCGTCAGAAAAAGCGGCGGCAAATCACACGCAAGCTCGCGATTTGCCGCTGCGGAGGCATTACCGACGGCCCGACTATTTCTTCTTGTCGCTCTTGCCTTCTTTCTTGTCGGCGTAATAGGGCGAGGCGATATCGCGGCTCGCATCGGCCACGACGTCGCCATCGAACAGCTTCACCGAAAGGCTTCCGCCGAGTTGCTTCGCTGCCGCCGCGAGGTAGCCCTCGGCGTAAGCCTTCGCGTTTTCCACGCTGTCGAATTCGTAGAAGCCACCGATACTGTGGGTGTTGATGCCGGAGAGCCATGTCTTGCTCTTCAGCCCCTTTTCCTTCTTCATCGCAACGTTGATGGCGGGCCAGTCGATATCCTTGAACGGAATCGCAACCTGAATCTCGGCGTACAGGTACACTTTCTTGATGCTCACAGGGGGTTCTCCTTTGGGTTAAAACGGTTCCTTGAACGGGCGCAGGTCGAGTTCATGCGTCCAGGTGCTGTCGTGCTGGCGATGCAGCGTCCAATAGGCATCCGCGATTGCGTCGGGCTCCAGGAGGCCGTCGTCGCCCTTGGATTCGACGTAGGCGGCGAATTTTCCGCGCGCATAATCGCCGTCGATCACACCGTCGACGATCACGTGGGCGACATGAACGCCTTTCGGGCCGAACTCACGCGCGAGCCCTTGCGCGACCGCACGCAAGGCGGCTTTCGCCGAGGCGAATGCGACGAATGGCGGCCGAGCCCGAAGCGATGCCGTTGCGCCCGTGAAGATCAGGGTTCCCTTGCCGCGCGACGCCAGTCGCCGCACGGCCTCGCTCCCGAAAAGGAAGCCTCCGAAGGCGTTCTGCTTCCACAAGGATTCGAACGTTTCGGGGGATGTTTCGAGCAGCGGTAGCGCGATGTTGTTTCCGACATTGTAGACCGCGAGTTCGAGCGACTTCTTCTTGTCCGCAAGGTCAAAAAGGCGTCGCACGTCGGCTTCGCGCGTAACATCGGTCACCACGGGCGTGGCGAGACCGCCAGCATCGCTTATGGCGCCAGCGATGGCCTCAAGCCGCTCGAGAGTTCGTCCGGCGATGAAAACGTGAAGACCTTCCGAAGCGAACCGTCTCGCCAGCGCGGCACCGAGCCCTTTCGGCGCGCCGACACCCGCGACAACGGCCACGCCTTGCTTCGATCTTTTCTTTGAAACCTGTTTCGCCATTATATGCCTTCCCCGGGCGCGGCTGCGAGCCTGCGCCCGGGATTTGGGGTCGATTGCAGCGGCTGCCATCCAAGGCAACCGGCTCGGTTTCGGGGGCGATACCCGCTATTCCCGGCCGAAAACGAGGATGAAATTATTGGCGGGGAGATCGAGCCGCTGCTTCAGAACGATCCTGTGCTTGCTTGCCGCCTTTTCGAGATCGCGCACATCCTTGAGGCCCCATTCCGGCACTTTCGCCGCAAGGATTTCCTTGTCGAACTCTTCGTTCGAGGCTGTCGTGTAAGCCCCGTCGATCTTGAACGGTCCGTAGATCGCCACGAAACCGCCCGGTTTGAGGGTGCGCGCGGCGAGCGCGGCGATCCCGTCGGCGATGGAGACGGGCGCAACCTGAAAAATGTTGATGACGAAGATGACATCATAAAGCGGCTCCCGCGCCTCGGGCCACGTCGCCGGGTCGGTGAGATCGATCTTCACCGGATCGAGGACATTCGTGTTACCGCCTTCGTCCCGATTCCGGCGGATCGTCGGGAAGACATCCGTATCGTAATCGGACGGCTGGAACCGAAGCCCCGGAAAAATTCGGCGCGAAGAAATTGATGTGCTGACCGCTCCCGGTAGCAAGCTCCAGCACATCGCCGGAACCCGGAAAAAGGGTCTTGAAAGCATCGAGGATCGGGCCGCGATTGCGTCTCCCCGCCCAGGCCACGTAGGGGCTTAACGGATACGGGTCGATCGGAGGCCTGTCTTCGGAAAGTGTCATGAAACGTCCTTTCTCTGGAAGGAGGGGAGGGGGCTTTTGATTCCGCGCGAGCCGATACGCATCAGGCGGCTGCCAGAAGCTCCTTGAGATAGCCGTCGACGGTCTCGCGATAGGCGCCCTCGGTTCCGAAAAGCGCGAGGTGGCCCCAGTCGGAGGCGACGAGCTTCAGTTCGCTGTCCGAAATCAGGGCCTGCTCGGCGGCGACGTCCTTCAGCGGGAAGAAGGCGTCGTTTTTGATGGCGATGACGAAAGTCTTCGCTGTGATCCGGGCAAACGCTTCCTTCAGGCTGCCGCCAGCGTTACGGCCGACATCGTGATCGCGCCATTTCCGGGCGAGCAGGATGAGGTTGTTGGGATCTTGCGGCAGGAAGTGCGCTTCGACGAAGCCGCGCAGGAAGTCCTCTGCGGATGAAAAGCTTAACTCAAGCCATCGCTCATGCGTGTAAAGCGCGGGCGAGAAACCTGAAGCGGCGAACAGGTGCGCATGGCGGCGGAGGCCGCGCTGCGCGGCGGCACCGTCCGCGTACCACCCGCCATCGAAGGCCGGATCGCTGGCGATGGCTTCGATGAATGTGTCCACGAGAAGCTTGGTGTATGGCGTGCCGCGGCCCAGTCCGGCCAGGGGAGCGGCGCGTTTCACAGCGTCAGGGAAGCGGATGGCCCATTCATAGGTCTGCTGCGCGCCCATCGAACCGCCGAGCACGAGGGCGAGCTTTTCGATGCCGAACGTTTCGGTGACGAGCTTGTGCTGCGCACGCACATCGTCGCCGATGGTGACGCTCGGGAAAGCGGCGGCGTTGAAGGGGATCGGCGTATTGCTGGGCGAACTCGAAAGGCCGTTGCCGATCTGGTTCACGAGGATGATGAAATAGCGCGCCGGATCGAGTGCGCGTCCTTCACCGATATAGGACTGCTCCAGAACCTTGTTCGTGCCCGAATACCAGGTCGGAAAAAGGATCGCGTTGTCCTTCCTCGCGGACAGCGTTCCAAAGGTTGCGTAGGCCAGTTTGAGATTTCTGAGCTTCCCGCCGTTTTCGAGTTCGAAATCGCCGATATCGGCGATCTGGAACGGCCCGTGAATATCTTGCGAGTAATAGCTTTCCGCCACCTGCTTTTGCCCCGGGATAAGCAGCCCGCACCGCATTCCCGGAGGGAAGCCGCGGCCGCATGTCTAGTATGCCGATTAATATTATGAACAAAATGCCGCGCATCACAAGGTCGCGGAGGCGAAAGCAATGCGGTTACTCTGGCGATCTCCGGAGCACGATTGCGGTCGCGTATATGCCATCGAACGGAGCAAGCCTTCCGCCAAAATGCCGCTTTTGCAGAAACTCAAGCTCCCGCGAGAGCCGAATCTTGCAGCGATCACAAAAAATTTTCTCAAAGGGGAGCGTTCGAGGTTGGCGCGTGATCGGCCGCGCCCCCCAGGCACTGCTGCCTCACATCTCGAAGCGTCGGAAACGGCGGGGCGGGTCTCTTGTCGTCGCCGGAGAGCAGCCCATGGAAGCGGCAGTCAAAGGCCGATTTTCTACCTATTAGCTATATAGGTTGTGTAATAATACCCGTCAATCATAATATAAGTTGTATATACAACCTAGAGGCGTGACTATTTGCCAACATTAGGGCAAAACTTCTACTTTAAAGTGCATAATAAATTGCTGGGCATAGAAGACTCTGATCTTTTTTTCTCGGGATCGCATAGGCCGCATTCGCCTGAAGCATGACTGGCAATGCCCGGCACCCGGCGAAATCTTTTGGAGAAAGTCGATGTTAAACCAGAAAGTGCAGATACTCAGCACTCTCCGTTATGCGCTCGCGGCCGGGGTCAGCGCCGCTGCACTGACGGCCATGGCAAGCGCACCTGCTTTGGCAGCGGACTGCTCGGGCGCCACGAATACTCTCACCGGCACCAACGCCGGAAAGACCAACGGCACAGGCTTAGCCAGCAGCTTGAACTGCACAGGCAATACCGTGGATGGCGCGGAAGGTCTGCGCAACAATGGTAATGGTGGTCTTTCGGGAACCGCCGTTCTCACCAACAATACGGTGGTCGGCAATTCCGCGAGCGGAAACGGCAGCGGTTTGACGTCCGGCAATGCGACGCTCACGAATAACAACGTGCAGGGCACAGGCGCGCTCAGCCTGAACGGAACGTCGGCGACCGGTGGTGTTGCCAACATCTCCAACAACAACGTTCAGGGAAACAACTCGCTTTCGAGTAATGGCCTTCTCGGCGGCAACGCGACGATCAGCAACAATACGGTTCTCGGTAACAATTCCGGCAGCCTGAACGGGGCGGGCCAAACCGTCACCGTTTCCGGAAACAGGATCGTCGGCGATAATTCGGGCAGCGGCAACCTCGGCTCCGTCACAGGCAATACAATCATTGGCGATGGCTCTGGAAGCCTGCTTAACGGAAACGGCTTCTCGAATAACACGATTATCGGCAATACGTCTGCTATAGGTAACGGCGCGAATTACTCGAACAACCTTATCGTCGGAAACCTTTCCGGTTCCGGCAACGGCCAAAACTTTCAGAACAACAAGATCATCGGCAACGGTTCCGGCAATCTCTCGGGCGCGAACGTCCAGAATAACACCGTGATCGGCGACGGTTCCGGCAATGGCTATGCGGCTGGTGCCACCTATAACACGGTGCTGGGCGCAGGCAGCGGCAATCTCGTGAACGGCAGCGGCAACGCGGCCGTTGGCAACGCTTCCGGTAACTCCGTCACGGGCTCGCTGAACAACGTTTTCGGTAACGCGAGCGGCAACTTCGTAACCGGCTCCGGAAACCTCGCATCCGGCAATATCTCCGGAAACAGGGTGAACGGCAGCGGCAACGCCGCCGTTGGCAACGGTTCCGGAAACGACGTGACGGGCTCGCTGAACAACGTTTTCGGTAACGCGAGCGGCAATAATGTAACCGGTTCAAGCAACCTCGCATCCGGCAATGGCTCAGGAAACGGGGTGAACGGCAGCGGCAACGCCGCCGTTGGCAACGCTTCCGGCAACGCTGTAACCGGCTCGCTGAACAACGTTTTTGGTAATGCTAGCGGCAATAATGTAACCGGTTCGAGCAACCTCGCATCCGGTAATGGCTCTGGAAACAGGGTAAACGGCGACAGTAACAAGGTTGTCGGCAACGGCTCCGGCAACGATGTCACCGGCTCGTCCAATACCGCACTCGGCGACCTTAGCGGCAATTTCGTCACGGGCGACCGCAATCTCGCGACAGGTTTCATCACCGGCAACGGGGTAACAGGCAGCGACAACAGCGCGTCGGGCACAGGCTCGGGCAACGTCGTCACCGGAAGCCGTAATGCTGCCTCGGGCTTCATCACCGGCAACATCGTGAACGGCTCGGACAACAGCGCATCCGGCACGGGCTCTGGCAATCTCGTTCGCGGCAACCGGAACGCTGCATCGGGCTTCATCACCGGCAACTTGGTCGAGGGCTCGGACAACAGCGCCTCGGGCACAGGCTCTGGCAACCTCGTTCGCGGCGACAGGAACAAGGCGTCGGGCTTCATCACTGGCAACCTCGTGAACGGCAGCGACAACAGCGCGTCCGGCACAGGCTCGGGCAATCTCGTTCGCGGCGACCGCAACAAGGCGTCGGGCTTCATCACCGGCAATCTGGTCGACGGCTCGGACAACAGCGCATCGGGCACGGGATCCGGTAATCTCGTTCGCGGCAACCGGAATGCGGCTTCGGGCTTCATCACGGGTAACCTGGTCGACGGCTCGGACAACAGCGCCTCGGGCACAGGATCCGGTAATCTCGTTCGCGGCGACCGGAACAAGGCGTCGGGCTTCATCACGGGCAATCTGGTCGATGGCTCGGACAACAGCGCTTCGGGGACGGGCTCGGGCAATCTCGTTCGCGGCGACCGGAACGCAGCGTCGGGCTTCATCACCGGCAACCTCGTGAACGGCAGCGACAACAGCGCGTCCGGCACGGGCTCGGGCAATGTGGTCACCGGAAGCCGCAATGCTGCCTCGGGCTTCATCACCGGCAATCTGGTCGACGGCTCGGACAACAGCGCATCGGGCACGGGCTCGGGCAATCTCGTTCGCGGCGACCGGAACGCTGCATCGGGCTTCATCACCGGCAACCTGGTCGAGGGCTCGGACAACACCGCCTCGGGCACAGGCTCCGGCAACCTCGTTCGCGGCAACCGGAACGCTGCATCGGGCTTCATCACCGGCAACCTGGTCGAGGGCTCGGACAACAGCGCCTCGGGCACAGGCTCGGGCAATCTCGTTCGCGGCGACCGGAACAAGGCGTCGGGCTTCATCACGGGCAATCTGGTCGACGGCTCCGACAACAGCGCCTCGGGCACGGGCTCGGGCAACCTCGTTCGCGGCGACCGGAACAAGGCTTCGGGCTTCATCACCGGCAATCTGGTCGACGGCTCGGACAACAGCGCCTCGGGCACCGGCTCGGGCAATCTCGTTCGCGGCGACCGGAACGCAGCGTCGGGCGTCGCGACCGGCAATCTGGTCGACGGCTCTGACAACAGCGCTTCGGGCACGGGCTCTGGAAACCTCGTAGCGGGCGTCGGCAACCAGACATCCGGGCTCCTGACGGGCAACGCGGTGCTCGGTATCGGCAACCAGTCCAGCGGCATCGCCTCGGGCAACCTGGTGGCGGGCATCGGCAACCAATCGAGCGGCATCGCCTCGGGCAACGCAGTGCTTGGAAACGGTAACGTCGCCGTGGGCAACCTCTCCGGTAATCTGGTTCACGGAAGCCGAAATCAGGCCAGCGGCACGCTCGCGGGCAACCTCGTGAGCGGGAACGACAACATCGCCATCGGCACGCTCGCGGGCAACGGTGTCGACGCCGACAGAACGACATCGATCGGCTTCGCCGCCACGGCAAGCGCAAACGACGCGATCGCGATCGGCACCGGCGCGCAGGCATCCGGCAATCGTTCGGGGGCTTTCGGCGCGGGAGCCAACGCGGGGTACAACAACTCCTACGCAATCGGGGACGTTTCCACCACGCGCGCCAACCAGATCTCTGTCGGCAACACCGGCAACCAGTATACCTTCGCAGGTATCACCAGCCTTCAGAGCAAAGCCTATCAGTCTGGGCCGCTCGAAGTCGTGACGTCCGACCACAGCGGCAACCTTGCCTCTGACGGCGGTTTCATCTTCAACCGGCTGAATTATTTCGGCTCAAAGACGGAAGACCTCGCTGCCGGTATCGCGGTCGCGACTTCGCTCGCTACGCCCGATCGTACCGGGGATCAGACCTGGGCGCTCGCCGCGAACTGGGGTAACTATGACGGGTACAACGCGTTCTCCGTCTCCGGCATCGCGGCCATCGCTGGCGGCGTCTTCGAAGCAAACGACATGGTCTCGCTTGGCGGCGCGATCGGGTTCAGCACCGACCGGGAGCAGGTTGCCGGACGTGTCTCGCTCCAGATCGCGGGTGGAGGCGCACTTCCCGCGCTGAAGTAGCCCGCAGGATCGCATAGAAGCGCGGCGCCGCTTCAATCAACTGAAGAACCGCCCGGCTCAGGCGGTTCTTTTTTGCGTTGATCTACACACAAGCTCGGCACCATAGGGTTATGCGGCTGATAGGCATCCGCTTTTGATCGAATCGAAGCGCGCTCTATTTGTTTGTCGGGCATCTTGCCGGGAAAGCGGCTTCGCACTTTTCCGGATGCGCTCAAGGCGCTGAACATACCCTATGCTTCCGTCCGTTCGCACTGGTCCAGGATCGCTTATGATGTACCCGAAGGTGTCGATGGCCTTTCATGCAGGAGCCAGCTTTGGCGTTGTGTTGCTCGTCGCCCAGTTGCTTGGAGGACCTGCGCAGGCTCAGCGGAACGCTCAGGAGCAATCCCCGCCCGGAAATTGGAGCGCCTTCAGCAAGCCCGCCGCCGCGCAGCCGAACAAGACGGGCCCCGCAAACAAAGAGCAAAGGAAAGATGCACCGCCGGTTACGGTCAATCCCGCCATTCCAAACGACTACAAACTCGTGATGCTGATCAAGACGACGATCATCGCGGTCAATCAGGCGAACATGACGGGTAATTATACGGTGCTACGCGATCTCGGCACGCCTGATTTCCAGCGAGGCAACAATCCGACGCGGCTGGCGGACGCTTTTGCGTCTCTTCGCCAGCGCAATCTCGACCTCGCCCCGATCCTCTTTCTCACTCCCAAACTCGCGGGACCGCCATCCCTTCAGGAAAACGGCTCCCTCCGGCTCACCGGCCTCATCCCCTCGGCCCCGGAGCAGGTCCATTTCGACTTCGCCTTTTTGCAGGTCGATGGCCAGTGGATGCTCGACGGCATTTCCCTCGCAATGGTTCAGCCCAGGACGCCGAGCCAAAGCCCTGCCGCACAAGCTGCCCAGCCGGCAAAGAAGCGATGACTGTAAGGGCAGAGATCAGCCGAAATACTGTTTGCGGAAGCGCGAACGCGGGAAAAAAATCGATAACGATGGCTGCACGACGAAACGCTCCGCACAGAAGAGCGTCGGAGTCGGGCTAAGCCGCTCACAGATTCTGCCTGCGTTAAGTCGGTGTCGTTTTGACCAAAAAAGCGGATCGGCAACCAACTCACGGCGTTGTGTCGTCTGATTTACCCCACGGCGCGTAGGTTAACGCAAGGCTTCAGCACGAGATTTGCGTTTGATGGCGAGGGTCATCCGGGCGCCGGCCCTGAATCAGGCGCACAGCTCGGCTGATCGAACCGCCGTCGCCGCCTCCCGACCTCGTCTAAACATGGGATCGCTTTCAAGCAGGTCTCTCGCCAGCGCCGCGCCCCTCGCGATGTAACGATCGTGACCGTTTCCAAACGCGATATATCCGTACACCTGACGGTTATCGAAATATTGCGGGATGCCTTGCTTGCGCGCGCTTTCGGAAAAGATCACGTATTCATGACGATCGGTTCCGTCCTGATAGGCCAGATTTCTCAGAACATCGGCGCGGATCAGATATGTGCAGTGGATAACCGGCACTTCGATCACGCCGCGTATCCAGCGATTCAAAATCCAGGAATACTGATCGCAATCTTCGAAATATCCATTGGCGTCGACCTCCGCATGGAAGTTCGAATAGGGATCGTCCACGCTCAGAGAGCGCAGGAACGGCGCAACAATCGGAACGTCGAGCGCCACCAGCTCGCGCAGCGTGCAAGGCCGCACGAAATTATCCACGTCAGCGACGAAGTAGAACGCGCATCGATGCGCCAGCGCGCGGCTCACGCTGACGTTTCGAATGTGCCCCAGCACGTCGAAACGCGTGGCGTTCCATTCGTGGACGCTGAATTGCTCGACCGGAGCCTCAACGTCCTCGGCATCAAATTCCACGCCGGCGTAGAGGTGGCCGGTCCGTTCCACCCACTCGCGCAGGATAAGTTCCGTCCCGTCGGTGTTGTTGTTTGTTCGGATGTAGAGAACAATCGAGGACTTGGGATAATCGAGCGACTCGATGCATTCGAGATAGAGCGGCAGAAACTCCTCTTTCTGCTTCGCGAGAATTGCAACGAGCACGCGGGGCTCGGCGTTCAATCGCGAATGTAGCGATCTTGGAGTGCCCACGCGGTGCTGATCTTCGAGGGTTTCTGTGCCAAGCGATCCAAGGTTTCGATCCTGGTGCAGGTTTTCGCTCGCGTAACGCGCATTCGAAGCCACGCGTTTCACATCTTCATCGGAGAGTTTTCCGGATGCGAGCAGCGTCAGGCTCGCGTCGAGGCAATCGCGCATGTGACCGGACCAGTACGCATTGACGGAAAACTCGTCCAGCAGGCCGGTTTCGTAAATCCAGGTTTCCACGAACAGGCCATCTGACGGAAGCGGTATCTGAAGCCCTCGCCTTGCGAGCTGGAAGCCTTCCTGATTCCGTCCCTTGACCCGGCAGAATTTGCTCGCCCCGTGAAGGGCTTCCGCCCGCGATGGCGCAGCATCCGCAGCGCGAAGGTATGCATCGATGACATCCTGTTCATCGTACCCGAGTTCCTCCTTCAACTGCGCGGCGGAATAAAGACTGATGAACACTTCCTCTTGCCAGAAACCAAGCTGCGCCCGGATCAGATATTGCCGCAAGGCACGTCCCAACTCTCCACAGTCGCGATAGCTCTGTGCGAGGTAGAAGCGGTAGCGGGCGATCAGGAACGGGTTGGTTTCGGTCCTCAAGGCATTCTCAAGCACCGTGGCATCGCGCCGGTAGGTGCCGGGATCTTTGCGGCGGGCGCCGTCATCGTTAACCCTCAATCGAATCCCGGGAAGCTGCTCGACCGAGGCGGCATCTTCGCACGCGAGATATTCGTGAAGAACGCCTTCCCAGCGCCAGGGCAGAGCGTTGCGGATGATCTGGGTCCGCCAATGCACGATGCTGCCATGGTGGATCTCGATCGCGTAGTGATCTGCCGACAGCTGGGGTATCGCAGTGTCCGCATCGAACTCGAGCATGTCGTCCGCGTCGATGATCAGCGTGTAATCGCCCTTTCCGCGCGCCAGCTCCAGGGCTTCGCTGCGGTTGTGCGCGAAATCTCGCCAGGGACGCTCGTGCAACTCGCCTGGCAGGTCGCGCAAATGTTCGCGGATGATATCCTGAGTGCCGTCGGTGGATCCGGTATCCACGATCACCCAGTAACCGATGATCGGCCTCACGCTATCGAGGCATCGGCGGATAACGGCCGCCTCGTTCTTGACGATCATGTTTAAACAAATTATCTGGTTTTCGGGCTTCATTTCAAACTCCGATTGAACGGAAGGGCGGCCATCCGCCAAAGTTGAGTGAGGTGCGCATGACCATCACTGGCCGACCATGAGGCGACGGCACTTTCTTTTTCTGCTCGGTGGCAGCCTGCTGCTCCCGTTGAAAAGCGCGCAGGCGTTGCCCATTTGCAACAGTGTGTCTTGTCTCGATGCACCGTTGGAACTTGGAGGTAAGTGGGGCGGGTCCATGCCGTCGGACGCGGCGGCGGTGATGGAGCGCATGCGCGCGGCCTGTCTGGCTGGCGTGGCCTTGGTCTCGGATCGTCAACCGGAAAGACTCCGGGTCGACAATCACGCCGGGACGCTGCCGTCGATATGGCTTCACAATCAGGCGCCCACGACGGGCTGGATCATCGTCAGTATCGGCACCCGCGACTGGTGCAAACTCGCCTATCAATTCGGGCATGAGCTTGGGCATGTCCTTTGCAACAGCTGGCAATCTGATGCAAAGCCCCGAAATCCGTGCCAGTGGGTCGAGGAAGCGCTGGTCGAGGCCTTCTCCCTTCGCGGCCTCCAGCTTCTTGCGGACGCCTGGGAGCATGTGCCTCCGTTCCGGAATGACGCTGCGTTCGCCGGCTCCATTCGGGACTACCGGGAAAAGATGGTTGTCGATTACCGTGCTGCCTTGAAGGAGCAAGACGATACGGCATCTTTGCGCACTTGGTTCAAGGAACATGAAGCTTCCCTTCATGTAGACGGAGGCGTTAAGGCCGCTAAAGGTGCGGTTTCTACCATGCTTGATCTTTTGCAAAGCGATGCCACCATGATCGCGGACCTCGGAGCATTGAATCGCTGGCCGGGACGAAGCGGAATTCCTCTGCAGGACTATCTCAATCTATGGGAGAAAAGCTGTGCGGAGCTGAAGGCTCCCGGCCGTTTGCCGGTGCGGTTGCGAAAGCTGCTCGCTTGACGATGGGCGGAACGCAGGGGCGCCTTCTGTCGGCGCCCGCCCGTTGTCATGCCATCAATTCTTCTTCCGCCACGGCGTCGGCTTTGCCGGTCCGCTCACTGTTGAGCGCGGCGAGTTCTTCAGCCGCGTTTGCCGCGCCGAGAGAAGAGGCGCGTTCGTACCAGCGGCGCGCGGTCTCTATATCTTTGGGGCCGCCAAGTCCCTGCGCTGCGTAGCGCGCGAGCATCAGGGCTGCTGCGGCGTGACCCTGTTCCGCCGCGCGGCCGAACCAGAGCCGGGCCTCGCCATGGTCGGTAGCGAGTTCGGTTTCCTCGCCATGCAAGATGCCGAGGGCGAACATTGCGCCGGAATGGCCCGCCCTGGCGGCCGACAGAAACCGCGCCTTCGCCGCTTCCGGATCGTAGGAGACGCCACGGCCCTGAAGATAAAACTCACCGAGCGCGAACTGTGCATCCGCCATACCGGCATCGGCCGCGCTTTCGAACCAGGCGGCCGCTTCGCCATCGTTTCTGTCCAATCCCCGGCCGTCGGCCAGCATGCGTCCATACCAATATTGCGCGCTCACCACCTCGTCTGCTGCTTTTCTCAACCAGAAGGCGGCGCGCGCATCGTTGCGCGGCACGCCGATGCCCTCGGCGAGGCAAACCGCATAGTTGAACGCGCCGATCAGGTCGCCTTGCTCGGCGGCGCGCTCGAACCATTCATGCACGGGAAAGCTCTCATTATCCGTGTTCGACACGGCGCCTGTCTGCAACAGCGTCGCAAGGTCAGCCTGAGCAACGGTATCACCTGCCTCGGCGGCACGCTTGAACCAGGCCGCGGCCTCGTCCGGGTCGCGCGCCACGCCTGCCCCCGTGAGGTAGAACATGCCAAGCGTCCTGGCAGCGGCTTGATGCCCCCGTTCGGCTGCCGTTCGGAACCAATGCACGGCCTCGATATAGTTAGGCGGGAGAGCGCCCCCGCGCGAATATAGCTCGCCGAGGTGCATCGCGGCCTCGCTATCGCCCGCGACCGCCGCGCGACGCAGCCAGCTCTCGCCGTTCAAGGCGTCAGCCGGTCCGCCGCGACCGTCGAGGAGCATCAGACCGAGCTTCAATTGCGCGGCCGTATGCTGGGCTTCGGCGGCGAGAGTGTAGAACCGCCGCGCCTCGGCCTCGTCCAACGCCGTGCCAAATCCGCCCTCCGCCGCGGCGCCCAGCAGGTAATGCGCGGTGGCAAGCCCCCCCTCCGACGCGCGGAGAAGCTCATTGCGTGCAATGAGCATGTTGTCTGCGATATCGCTGCGAAGCATCAGCGCGATGGCGTAGCCAAGCCGACCCTGCGGACAGTCCTGCGCGGCCGCCTTCCGATACCAATCAAAGGCGGCATCGGAATCGCGCAGACTTTCGGGCCCAGAGGATAGGATGAAAGCCAGCATGGCTTGAGCATCCGGGGCGCCTGCCTCGGCGGCCCTCTTTGCCCAGACCATGGCGGCATGGTAATCGGGCGTTTCCGACTCGCTGGCCTCGAACAGTCTTTCATCGGCCACGGCCGATTTAGTCACACCGAACAGATGAAGGGCGGCCAGCCGACACTGCGCTCCCACATGGCCGGCCTCGGCCGCCGCCTGATACCACCGCGCCGCGGAGACAGGATGCTGCAGCGCTCCCTTTCCCTCAAGATAGCGCTCGCCGACGATGAAAGCCGCTTCGGTGTCGCCCGCTTCAGCCGCAGCTACGAAAAGGGCAAGAGCGCGTTCCGGCGCGACGTTCGAGAGGCGCTCGGCCCGCGCCCGAGCCCGCTTCGGCGAGCGGGCGACGAGGCGGTCGAGCACCTTGTATACGATATTCAGTCCGATCATGCTGGTCAGGCTCCCGGCTCGCGCATGCTTTCGTGGGCAATCGGAAGAATCTTGGAGACAAAGTATGCCAGTATGGAGCGTGTGCCGACCTTGACGTCCGCAGTGAGCGGCATTCCAGGCATCAGGCGGAAGCCGGGCGGCGTGTCGTGCAGCATCATCTCGGTGAGGGAAATGTAGCCCTTGTAGTAAAGCGTGCGCGGTCTGTTCGGAAGCGTGGACCCCCCTTCCTGAGGCGTGGCTTCGGGGCTGAAGCTGTCCGCACTGATCAAACGCACGGTGCCGCGCGCGCTGCCGTATTGCAGGAAGGGCAGCGTGTCGAACTTGATCGTTACCTCATCACCCGGACGGACATAGCCGCTGTCGATGCCGGAGATGTCCGCCTCGACCGACAGGGGAGCGTCGAGCGGCACGAGCTGGATCAGCGGCTCCGCGCTCGTGACGACAGAGCCGACCGATATCTTCGCGACCGACAGCACCACGGCGTCGCGGGGGGCAGTCAGCACGACCAGCTGATTATGCAGGTTCGCCTTGGTGTAGTCTTGGCGGGCTTGCGCCAGCTTGCGGCGCGTATCGGCGAGTTCCTGCGAGACCTGGGCATCCCAGCGGTGAATGTAGGCTTCCCGCTCCGCTTCCTCGGCTGCGAGCTTCCGGCTGGCTTGCGCACTCTCCGATTCGCTTTGGGAAAGCGATACCGCCATGCTCAGACGTGCGTCCGTAGCGAGGATCGTGTTCAGCTTGCTGCCGACCTGGAGATTCTGAAGCTCCTGTCGCATGCCCTCGACGTTTGCTGCGAGCCCGAGGCGCTTGCGATAATGATCGGCTTGGGCGCTGCTCCCCTCCATCTGGGTACGAAACTGATTGATCTTCTGATCATGCGCTTCGAGCGAGGATTTATATTCCCTGGATTGCTGATTGAAGATCGAAGCCTGCAACGTCGCGTGCGGGTTTGCCGGGTCCGGGACATAGTCCCTGCCTGCGGTCTGTGCTTCGAGCCGTGCCGCCTTTGCCGTGAGTGAATCGAGTTGGTCCTTCATCGAGACGAGGTCGGCCGCGCTGATGGTCGGGTTGAGGCGAGCGAGCAACTGCCCCTTGCGAACGACATCCCCCTTTCGTACGTCGATGCTTTCGACAATGGAGTGATCGAAGGGCTGTACGACGATGTTCGGCGCGTCGGCGACGAGCTTGCCGCTCGCCGACACGATCTTGTCGATCTGGATCAGCCCGCTGGCGACGAGTGTCGAGACCACCAGCAGGAAGACGAAAAGATTGGTGCCGCGCGAAAGCCCTGGAATCGGGCTCGCGATGATCGCGGCCGAGGGGCTCTGGAATTCGAGAGCGGCGAGTGGAAGCGGGCTTTTTTCGGCCCGCTTGGCCTTAGCTGGCTTGGATGAACGACGGCGCAGGAGCGGCATGGGCTTTTCCTTGGGAATCGGAGTGGCGGTTCTGTTGAAGCCAGAGGTGGCGATAGATGGCGCAGCGCTCTACGAGTTCGCGATGCGGTCCAATATCGATGACCTTCCCTCGATCGAGGACGAGGGTCTTGTCGCAATCGACAAGCGACGAGAGACGGTGCGAGATGATCACCATCGTGCGGCCACGCGCCATGCGCTGAAGGTTGGCGTTGATGAGCGCCTCGCTTTCCGGATCGAGGGCGGACGTGGCCTCGTCGAGGATCAGCAGCTTCGGATCCGAGATCAGGGCTCTGGCGATGGCGAGCCGCTGCCGCTGGCCCCCGGAGAGGTTGGTGGACCCTTCCTGGATCCAGGTCTCATAACCCTGGGGCAGACGCTCGATAAACTCCTCGGCACCGGCAAGCCTCGCTGCGCGTACCGCGTCCTCGAAGCTCAGACCGGCGCGCCCCGCCAGGATGTTGTCCTTGACGGACCCCCGGAACAGGAAATTCTCCTGCAACACTGCCCCGAAGCTCTGGCGCAGATGGCGAAGGTTGATCTCCCGCAGTTCGATTCCGTCGATCTTGACGGCCCCCGAATATTCGGGGTTGATGCCCATGAGCAGGCGGGTGACGGTAGACTTGCCTGATCCCGACCGGCCAACCACGCCCAGCATCATGCCGGGTTCGATGGAAAAACTGACATTGTCGAGTGCAGGCGACTTGCTGCCCTCATATTTGAAGGTCACTTCCTCAAAGCTGATCGCGCCTTCCAGTTTCGGACGCAATCCGTGAGTGAGCGCGCGCTTCTCGGTCGGGCGGTTGAGCACCCAGCCCACCTGGAACAGCGCCTGACGCGCTTCCTGGACGTCCTGGAGAAGGCGCGCCAGGTTCACCAGCGGACCGGCCACGCGGCCGCCCAGCATCATGAAGCCGATCAGGCCGCCGAGAGACAGCGGGTTGTTCGAGGTCATCGCGAGATACGCCCCGAGCGCCAGCACGCCGGCCTGAGTGTATTTCTCGAAGGGCATCACGAGCACCATGGGCCAGTTGCTGAGCTTGCCCATTCGCATGTTGAGATCGCCGACCGTGGCAATCCGCTCATCCCATTCCGCGGCGCGCGTGGATTCGAGGCACAGCGACTTGACGGTGCGGATGCCGTATATGCTCTCGACAAGGGTGGATCCCTTGTCCGATTCCGCCTGAATGACCTTGCCCGTCAGATCCGCGAGCGGCCGGAGAAAAGCCCAGATGATCAGGGTGATGCAGCCCGCCGCCGCCAGCACAGTCCAGGCGAGCGTCGCTTCCATGTAGAACAGCACGGGCAGCAGCAGCAGAACCATGGCGACGTCGATGAACGTCGTTATCATGCGGCCGGTGAGAAACTCGCGCACGCGATAGAGCTGGCTCACCTTGTAGGAAATCTCGCCGGCCTGATTACGCTCGAAGAAGTCGATCGGCAGCGTCATCAGCCGGTTGAATATCACAAGATGAAGTCTCGTATCGAGCCGGGTCGCAAGAGTAATGAGCAGCATTCGCCGTGACCATGCGATCAACATCTCGAAGACGAGCGCGATCAGAAGGACGACAACGATGAGCGTGAGCGTGTTGGTGCTGTTGTAGGTGACAACCGTGTTCAGCGTCGTCATGATCATCAGCACGGGGAGCACGCTGAGGATGGTGATCGTGATCGAGCCGATCGCCACATCGCGCAGGATGGATTTCTCACCCCAGACCATCCGGGTGAGGAGGCCGAGATTGAACGCTTTCTCATCTTCGCTCTCGCCGCGGGATGCGCGCACGAGCAGCGTGGCGCCGTCCCAGACCTGCTTGAGCCGGAGTTCGTCGATTGGCGTGGGCAGCTTGGTTGAAGGTGCCAGCGGATCGCGGACCAGAAGCACGCCGTGCTCATGGTTGCGGCCGACAACGACGGCGGCTCCGCCGTCGGAGAGCAGGAGCAGGATTGGCGCGGGGTTGTCGATTTTCATCAACTGACCGAAACTGAGGCGCACCGCTCGCGTCCAAAGCCCGTATTGGCGGAGCCATTCCACCAGGGCGGGCGAGGAGGGGGCGGCGCCGTTGGCATCGGGCCGGACCGTTGAGGGGTCGGGATCGACGCCGTGATAGCGGGCGACGTGAGTGGCGGCGACTATCCGGGCATGCACAGCGGCGGTGCCCTGCCCGTCGGAAGCGGCCTTCGCGCCAGACTCGCCAGCCGGAGCGATGTGCAGCAGCTGGTTGGCCGTGGCCGGGATATTGGCAGGTGACACGAAATTCATCTCGATCACTCTTTGGGCTGTTCAAGGAAAAGGCGTCTGCCGGTCATGCAAGGGAGGAGACCGGCCATTGTGGCCGATCTCCAGTTTTGTATTAGTGCTTGGGCAACTGCAGATGATTCTGCGTCGGGTTATTCAGGCTGATCGAGCTGAATGAACCGGAATTGCCGTTGTCCTTGAAGATGCCGCCCGCCTTTATGTCGACGCTTTGCTTGAACGTATCAAGCAACGACGCAACACTCTTGGGCGTGACATCAGACGGCCGCAGAGACGCGCTTATCTGTTTAGCGATGCTCTGAAGCTGGCTCTCACCTTGGGCGACACCCTTGGTGTTGTCTCCGGTGCTTCCCTGAGACGTGGAAGAACCGGAAATGAAGGTCGGATGATCGCCCTTCGAGCCTTGGTTCAAGGACGAGGTCTCGTTTTTGCCGAGCCCCTGATCGCGGCCTTTCGCTCCGTGATCGCTGCCCTTCGAGTCCCCACGATCATGACCGTGGTGGTCGTGGTGATGATGCCCGCCGGACTTGCCGGTAGCACCCGTAGCACCCGTCGCTCCGGTCTTGCCGGTGGCGCCGGTCGCTCCGGTCTTGCCGGTAGCACCCGTGGCACCCGTCTTCCCGGTAGCACCCGTCTTGCCGGTAGCGCCGGTCTTGCCGGTGGCACCGGTAGCGCCGGTAGCGCCCGTCTTGCCGGTAGCGCCAGTCCTGCCCGTGGCACCCGTGGCACCCGTAGCACCCGTGGCACCCGTAGCACCCGTGGCACCCGTGGCACCCGTAGCACCCGT